>CP069420.1 GCA_017569285.1 Clostridiales bacterium | reverse complement strand
TGGTGTAGTTCTCCGCCTCGGTGTTCTCTTTCAGCGTATGGCCCGTAATCGTGTTCGCGCTCTTGCCGACCACCGTCTGGCTGCCTTCAACCGTTACGCTCGCCAGGCCTTCTTCGCCGACAAACGCGCCCTTTGTAATCTTGTATGTATTCTTGGTCAGTGCGGTTCCGTCATACTCCTTCGTCGCACTGTCCGCAGTCAGTTCAATCTCCACGGGATTGATCGTCAGCGTGCCGGCCTCGGCCGTAATCACGTAGTTCTCGGTCACGTCCGTATCGCCGTGCATGATCTTGTAGCCCGCAGCAATCGGGTTGTTCCCTTCTGCTGTGTCTGCCACATTCGTTGCACTGCCCGTCGCGGTCGCTACCAGCTCATCGCCTTCCAGCAGTTCGCCGCTCGTTACCGTCACTTCCGTGTTCGTCAGGGCGTTGCCGTTATAGGTCTGTTCGCCATCCCCTGCCGTGATTGTGATCTCCACGGAAGCCTTGGTTACTTCCAGTTCTCCTGCTTATAGGCAATGGTGTAGTTCTCCGCCTCGGTGTTCTCTTTCAGCGTATGGCCCGTAATCGTGTTCGCGCTCTTGCCGACCACCGTCTGGCTGCCTTCAACCGTTACGCTCGCCAGGCCTTCTTCGCCGACAAACGCACCCTTTGTAATCTTGTATGTATTCTTGGTCAGTGCGGTTCCGTCATACTCCTTCGTCGCACTGTCCGCAGTCAGTTCAATCTCCACGGGATTGATCGTCAGCGTGCCGGCCTCGGCCGTAATCACGTAGTTCTCGGTCACGTCCGTATCGCCGTGCATGATCTTGTAGCCCGCAGCAATCGGGTTGTTCCCTTCTGCTGTGTCTGCCACATTCGTTGCACTGCCCGTCGCGGTCGCTACCAGCTCATCGCCTTCCAGCAGTTCGCCGCTCGTTACCGTCACTTCCGTGTTCGTCAGGGCGTTGCCGTTATAGGTCTGTTCGCCATCCCCTGCCGTGATTGTGATCTCCACGGAAGCCTTGGTTACTTCCAGTTCTCCCTGCTTATAATCGTGTTCGCGCTCTTGACGACCACCGTCTGCCTGCCTTCAACCGTTACGCTCGCCAGGCCTTCTTCGCCGACAAACGCGCCCTTTGTAATCTTGTATGTATTCTTGGTCAGTGCGGTTCCGTCATACTCCTTCGTCGCACTGTCCGCAGTCAGTTCAATCTCCACGGGATTGATCGTCAGCGTGCCGGCCTCGGTCGTAATCACGTAGTTCTCGGTCACGTCCGTATCGCCGTGCATGATCTTGTAGCCCGCAGCAATCGGGTTGTTCCCTTCTGCTGTGTCTGCCACATTCGTTGCACTGCCCGTCGCGGTCGCTACCAGCTCATCGCCTTCCAGCAGTTCGCCGCTCGTTACCGTCACTTCCGTGTTCGTCAGGGCGTTGCCGTTATAGGTCTGTTCGCCATCCCCTGCCGTGATTGTGATCTCCACGGAAGCCTTGGTTACTTCCAGTTCTCCCTGCTTATAGGCAATGGTGTAGTTCTCCGCCTCGGTGTTCTCTTTCAGCGTATGGCCCGTAATCGTGTTCGCGCTCTTGCCGACCACCGTCTGGCTGCCTTCAACCGTTACGCTCGCCAGGCCTTCTTCGCCGACAAACGCGCCCTTTGTAATCTTGTATGTATTCTTGGTCAGTGCGGTTCCGTCATACTCCTTCGTCGCACTGTCCGCAGTCAGTTCAATCTCCACGGGATTGATCGTCAGCGTGCCGGCCTCGGTCGTAATCACGTAGTTCTCGGTCACGTCCGTATCGCCGTGCATGATCTTGTAGCCCGCAGCAATCGGGTTGTTCCCTTCTGCTGTGTCTGCCACATTCGTTGCACTGCCCGTCGCGGTCGCTACCAGCTCATCGCCTTCCAGCAGTTCGCCGCTCGTTACCGTCACTTCCGTGTTCGTCAGGGCGTTGCCGTTATAGGTCTGTTCGCCATCCCCTGCCGTGATTGTGATCTCCACGGAAGCCTTGGTTACTTCCAGTCCCCCCGCGTTATAGGCAATGGTGTAGTTCTCCGCCTCGGTGTTCTCTTTCAGCGTATGGCCCGTAATCGTGTTCGCGCTCTTGCCGACCACCGTCTGGCTGCCTTCAACCGTTACGCTCGCCAGGCCTTCTTCGCCGACAAACGCGCCCTTTGTAATCTTGTATGTATTCTTGGTCAGTGCGGTTCCGTCATACTCCTTCGTCGCACTGTCCGCAGTCAGTTCAATCTCCACGGGATTGATCGTCAGCGTGCCGGCCTCGGCCGTAATCACGTAGTTCTCGGTCACGTCCGTATCGCCGTGCATGATCTTGTAGCCCGCAGCAATCGGGTTGTTCCCTTCTGCTGTGTCTGCCACATTCGTTGCACTGCCCGTCGCGGTCGCTACCAGCTCATCGCCTTCCAGCAGTTCGCCGCTCGTTACCGTCACTTCCGTGTTCGTCAGGGCGTTGCCGTTATAGGTCTGTTCGCCATCCCCTGCCGTGATTGTGATCTCCACGGAAGCCTTGGTTACTTCCAGTTCTCCTGCTTATAGGCAATGGTGTAGTTCTCCGCCTCGGTGTTCTCTTTCAGCGTATGGCCCGTAATCGTGTTCGCGCTCTTGCCGACCACCGTCTGGGCGCCTTCAACCGTTACGCTCGCCAGGCCTTCTTCGCCGACAAACGCGCCCTTTGTAATCTTGTATGTATTCTTGGTCAGTGCGGTTCCGTCATACTCCTTCGTCGCACTGTCCGCAGTCAGTTCAATCTCCACGGGATTGATCGTCAGCGTGCCGGCCTCGGTCGTAATCACGTAGTTCTCGGTCACGTCCGTATCGCCGTGCATGATCTTGTAGCCCGCAGCAATCGGGTTGTTCCCTTCTGCTGTGTCTGCCACATTCGTTGCACTGCCCGTCGCGGTCGCTACCAGCTCATCGCCTTCCAGCAGTTCGCCGCTCGTTACCGTCACTTCCGTGTTCGTCAGGGCGTTGCCGTTATAGGTCTGTTCGCCATCCCCTGCCGTGATTGTGATCTCCACGGAAGCCTTGGTTACTTCCAGTTCTCCCTGCTTATAGGCAATGGTGTAGTTCTCCGCCTCGGTGTTCTCTTTCAGCGTATGGCCCGTAATCGTGTTCGCGCTCTTGCCGACCACCGTCTGGCTGCCTTCAACCGTTACGCTCGCCAGGCCTTCTTCGCCGACAAACGCGCCCTTTGTAATCTTGTATGTATTCTTGGTCAGTGCGGTTCCGTCATACTCCTTCGTCGCACTGTCCGCAGTCAGTTCAATCTCCACGGGATTGATCGTCAGCGTGCCGGCCTCGGTCGTAATCACGTAGTTCTCGGTCACGTCCGTATCGCCGTGCATGATCTTGTAGCCCGCAGCAATCGGGTTGTTCCCTTCTGCTGTGTCTGCCACATTCGTTGCACTGCCCGTCGCGGTCGCTACCAGCTCATCGCCTTCCAGCAGTTCGCCGCTCGTTACCGTCACTTCCGTGTTCGTCAGGGCGTTGCCGTTATAGGTCTGTTCGCCATCCCCTGCCGTGATTGTGATCTCCACGGAAGCCTTGGTTACTTCAGTTCTCCTGCTTATAGGCAATGGTGTAGTTCTCCGCCTCGGTGTTCTCTTTCAGCGTATGGCCCGTAATCGTGTTCGCGCTCTTGCCGACCACCGTCTGGCTGCCTTCAACCGTTACGCTCGCCAGGCCTTCTTCGCCGACAAACGCGCCCTTTGTAATCTTGTATGTATTCTTGGTCAGTGCGGTTCCGTCATACTCCTTCGTCGCACTGTCCGCAGTCAGTTCAATCTCCACGGGATTGATCGTCAGCGTGCCGGCCTCGGTCGTAATCACGTAGTTCTCGGTCACGTCCGTATCGCCGTGCATGATCTTGTAGCCCGCAGCAATCGGGTTGTTCCCTTCTGCTGTGTCTGCCACATTCGTTGCACTGCCCGTCGCGGTCGCTACCAGCTCATCGCCTTCCAGCAGTTCGCCGCTCGTTACCGTCACTTCCGTGTTCGTCAGGGCGTTGCCGTTATAGGTCTGTTCGCCATCCCCTGCCGTGATTGTGATCTCCACGGAAGCCTTGGTTACTTCCAGTTCTCCCTGCTTATAGGCAATGGTGTAGTTCTCCGCCTCGGTGTTCTCTTTCAGCGTATGGCCCGTAATCGTGTTCGCGCTCTTGCCGACCACCGTCTGGCTGCCTTCAACCGTTACGCTCGCCAGGCCTTCTTCGCCGACAAACGCGCCCTTTGTAATCTTGTATGTATTCTTGGTCAGTGCGGTTCCGTCATACTCCTTCGTCGCACTGTCCGCAGTCAGTTCAATCTCCACGGGATTGATCGTCAGCGTGCCGGCCTCGGTCGTAATCACGTAGTTCTCGGTCACGTCCGTATCGCCGTGCATGATCTTGTAGCCCGCAGCAATCGGGTTGTTCCCTTCTGCTGTGTCTGCCACATTCGTTGCACTGCCCGTCGCGGTCGCTACCAGCTCATCGCCTTCCAGCAGTTCGCCGCTCGTTACCGTCACTTCCGTGTTCGTCAGGGCGTTGCCGTTATAGGTCTGTTCGCCATCCCCTGCCGTGATTGTGATCTCCACGGAAGCCTTGGTTACTTCAGTTCTCCTGCTTATAGGCAATGGTGTAGTTCTCCGCCTCGGTGTTCTCTTTCAGCGTATGGCCCGAAATCCTGTTCGCGCTCTTGCCGACCACCGTCTGGTGCCTTCAACCGTTACGCTCGCCAGGCCTTCTTCGCCGACAAACGCGCCCTTTGTAATCTTGTATGTATTCTTGGTCAGTGCGGTTCCGTCATACTCCTTCGTCGCACTGTCCGCAGTCAGTTCAATCTCCACGGGATTGATCGTCAGCGTGCCGGCCTCGGCCGTAATCACGTAGTTCTCGGTCACGTCCGTATCGCCGTGCATGATCTTGTAGCCCGCAGCAATCGGGTTGTTCCCTTCTGCTGTGTCTGCCACATTCGTTGCACTGCCCGTCGCGGTCGCTACCAGCTCATCGCCTTCCAGCAGTTCGCCGCTCGTTACCGTCACTTCCGTGTTCGTCAGGGCGTTGCCGTTATAGGTCTGTTCGCCATCCCCTGCCGTGATTGTGATCTCCACGGAAGCCTTGGTTACTTCAGTTCTCCTGCTTATAGGCAA